>CP043974.1 GCA_015134315.1 Candidatus Stammera capleta
TCTATAATTCCTTCCCCATATATACCACTATTTTCAGTATTTTTAATAGTTATAAAAGGTTTACACCCACCACTACTATTATCTACTGTTCCACATTTTTTGTTACCTGTATCATATAATAAAGCATCTGGTATAGCTGATAAAACTACGCCTTTATTTATTAATAAACCACCATTAGATGGAATATTTAATGGACCAGAATAAAAATGAAAATTTTTATTATCTGATAAATCTAATTTAACCACCTTCTTTAAAGATGCACAATAATTTAATTGATTTTGAATAACTGTAGTTAAATTTTTATCATTAGCTTTTAAAGTTATACAACTATTTGGAATAATAGGTTCTTTAATATTTCTTGTATCTCCTGAAGCAAAAGATATATTTAAAAAACTCATTAATATTAATCCTGATATACAAAATAAATTCATTATGTATAAACGAATATTTTTTATCATAAACACACCATCTTAACTAATTTTTTATATTAATAAAAATTTTAGATAAATTAATTTTAAATACATAAAATTAAATTAATTCTAAAATTATTATAAATTTCATAATACATTTTAATATAAGTTATATTCATAAATTATATTTTAAAAGAACTATCAATAAATAAATACTAGTTTAATTTACAAATAAACTATATAGGAGTAACGAATAAAATAATGATTAAAATAAATAAATTCTATCCTCCTAAATATTAGTATTTAGTATATATTCTTTATATAATAACAATATTGACTTTATACATATATAAAACATATATATATTAGCATATATAATAACATATATAATATTAAAAGTAATTTTTTTTTAAAAAAAACAACTAATAATAAGAAGGTATATGAGATTTACTATAATTAATTTTTAAACCATAATTCAATATTTCAATATTTATTTGAGAATAAAGAAAACAAATTACTTTTAATTGTTTTAAAAATTCTCTTTTAAAATTATAAAGACCCTTTGAAGAACTACAATAGTTAGAACCAAACTGAAGTTTTAATCTTTCTCAAGATATGTATATACTTTTTCTTTTATTAACCATTCTTGATCTTCAAGTTAATCATATATATATATCAATTGCTAAAGGCGACCTTAATACACGTATAACTCTTAAATCAATAGGCAAGGAAGATGAATTTATTTTATTATAAAATTCTTTAGATAATGTAATTTTATTACTTCAATTAATACTTTTACCATATTTTTTATTTGAAACTAATATACCGTTATCAACTATAGTTAAATTTAAAAATTTATGTGAATTATTGCTATTATTAATAAGAGATATAGTAGAATGAAATAATTTCATAATTTGTTTCTTAATTCTAATAATAGATCCATTAATACCTCCAGTAGGTATGAATCCTAATTTCTTAATAAATTCATTTTGATTTTTACCTAAATATATAATTTTTGATTTTTTAAATTTTACTTCAGTACATAATCAAATCATTACTATTCTAGGAATAACTCCATAAGGTAATCCATATTCAGGATCAGAAATAATTTTTAAAGAAGTTCTTCCGTTAGTTCTTTTAAAATAATTTTTTTTAATTTTAGAATGAGGAATTGAAGCACAAGCCAATATACTAGTAATATATCCAATAGAGTTACTTTGTAATGCACTTATAGAATCAATATTTTTTTTAGCATTTATTTTTTTTCTTAAAAATTTGATATTTATTTTATTTAATGTCATAATATATTCAATTTAAATAATTTAAAATTTTATTAAGTTAATTATAATATTAAATTAAAGAATAATAAAAATTTTAAATATTTAAATAAAAATAAAATAAATAATGATTAAATTGATTTATGAATAATTAAAATGAAACTTATATTTTATATATTAGAACAAATAATAATTACATTAATAAATAATATTTTAATATCTAATTTAATAAATATAGATATATCTAATTTAATACTATTTAATGGAATAAGTGTTTTAATATATTTATTACTAAATAACAACAATCTATTTCCAGTTAGTTTAGAAATAAATTTTATATTAATACCAATAATTTTATTATTTAATAAATATAATAATTATAAGTATAATTTTATAATTAGTGGATTTACTTTTTTAGGTATAATTTTTTATATAATAAGTATGCATATTAATATTAAAAATTTAATAAAAATTAATTTATTTTTACCTAAGTCAATTATTATTACTAATATAATATTAATAATATTAGAGTTTTTTAGAATATTTTATAATCAAATATTTTTAAATTCAAAAAATAATTTATTAAATATATTAATTTTATATACAGTAATTAATTTACTAATATTTAAAAAAATATTTAAAAATATTAAATTTGAAATAATACTTTTTATAAATATAATAATAAATTTTATAACATTAAATTATTTTAATTACATAGAATTTAATTATTATAAATTATTACCAATATTTAAGTTACCAACAATATACAAATATAGTTTAAATTTTAAGTCTATAATAATAATATTACCTTTTATATTTATATTTTTAATAGAACATATATCTTATATAACAATTTTAAATATTAAAAATAATAAATTTTTAACAACTGAAAAAATAAATAAATCTTTTTTTGCTAATAGTATTTCAATACTTATCGCTTCATTATTTGGTTCTCTTCCTTGTACAATTAGTGAAAAAAATATTATAAATAATAATAAAAATATAAATAAAATTAATAATATAAAAAAAAAAAATATACATATATTTTTATCTATAATATATATTATAATTTCATTCATTAATATATTAAATATAACAAAATTTATTCCAATTTATATAATATATGGAGCATTTATATATATATACATATCTATATTATTATCATCTATTAATATTTTAATAAAAAATTTATATTTCAAAGATTTAATAATAATAATGATTTCATTGATTATATATATATTAAATATAAATAATATATATAGAATATCTCTTTCATTAATAATATCATTAATATTTAATATTATATATTTACATATTTTTTATAAAAATGAGATTAATATTCATATAAATAATTTATAGTATCATACATAAAAGACCCACTTATTAATTTAAGAGTTATTATATTAATACCATTTATAACTAATCGTTTTGATATTAAAATTTTTTCTTTATAAAAATTTCCACTATTTAATGCACATCTATAAATTGATTTATCATTTTCATATAATAAAATTTTTAATAAAATATTATTTAAATATATTTCTAATTTAGGTTTACTAATTTTTTTTTCTAAAATATTAGAACTTACACCTGATATACTTATATTCAAAATTCTATTTTTATTATCTTCATTATCATAAAAATATATTTTTCATTTACCTTTTTTAGTTTGTGCATAATATCAATCTTTTGTAATATTACTTTTATTTATATAAAAATTTAAATTAGACGGAATTAATGTATGTCATATATAATTTCTATTTTTATTGCTATATTTATATACATTTGACTTTCGATTTGTTTCTCCAATATTTCAAATTAATTTGTTTTTTAAATTAATTTCATTTATATCTAAAGTTCCTAAATCCAAATTATATTTAATTTCAATTTCTTTTTTAAATAAAAAATTACAATCATATCCGTTAATAGGATATACATATAATTTATAATTACCTGGTCTAATATTTTTAATTATAAAATTACCATTATTTAATGAAATTGTATTATATAAATAACCTAAAGTTTGAAAATCAAATTTTTCATTTTCAGAAGAACATAATATAATTTGATATAAATGTTTTACATTTTTAAATTTTCCTTTTATAAAAAATCTTTTAATAGGATAATGTTTTTCTTCAATTCATTTAAAAGGTCAATTATTTTTTTCTATATTAAAAAACATATTAGCATCAGAAATTAAATTTATATTCTTTCCTTTATTAAAATAAATTAATCAAGGACCATACATTTTAGATCATTTATATTTTGGTATAACAAGTTCTTTAGTTCCAAAATGAGTACTATTTAAATAATTTAAAATTAATGAATCTTGATGAACTAATAAATCTTGTTTTAAAGGACCACCAGAAAAATATTCATGACTAAAATTCATTATTCAAACACCATATTGTTCTCCATAAATACCATAAAAATTAGTATTTCTTATATACCCAGCTAAATCATATTTAGAATAATAAGTTCCATCTTCTAATTGTCATGTTTCATCTTGAATTAAAGTTTGTTTGTTTAAATAGTTATAAAGATATGATTTTTGTACTAATAAACCATTATATAATATATTCATTATATTATAATCAAAACGATATACTGTTCTTAATTCACTAAAAGAATATGATAAATTTATATTTGAATTATTAATAATTATATAATTATATATTCCAAATATATTATTTCTAATAATAATATGATATTGTAATTCGCATTCTTTATATAAAAACATATTATACATTATATGAATTATATCATTTGAAAATTTTATTATAAATAAATTTTCAGGAATAAATATAAATTTACCACCATTTCAGTCTAAATAAAATGTTTTTTTTCCATTTAAATTATCTACAATATTAATATTATTTATTAATAATTTACTAACACTTGCATTATTAATATAAACTTTAAAAAATTTATTTGTAATTATAGCATTTAAATTATTTACTTCTAATTTAATATCTTTATTCATAATATTATAAAAAATATTTATTTCTAACCTATAAATTATTTTTTATTTATAGGTTAGAAAATTAGTTTTAAAACTATTGATAATTAGGACAAATATTATCAGTAGAATTTTCATTCATTGAACCTGTTTTAGTTAAATATTCTTCTTCTATTACAGATCCTTTTTTAATACTTACATTATTAAATGTAACTTGTATATTATTATCTTTAAGTCCTTTAAATACAAATTTACCAGGAGTTAAAACTTTGATATTATCAAAATGTATATTTCTAAATTTAGGAATATTATTTCCTTTAGTATTTTTTTGATAAAACATATCTAATAAAATAGGATATTGTACATTTTTTATACAAACATTTTTATATGTAATATCATTTACTAAACCACCATTAGATTTACTACTTTTTATATGTAAACCATTAGTTGTACCTTCCATTGTTAAGTTATTAACAATTACATCAGTAACTGATCCAGAAGTTTCACTACCTATAGACATTCCATGACCTTTACCAAAAAAATTATTTATTATAGAAACATGTGATGTAGGTCCACCGCCAGCTTTAATAGCTACATTGTCATCACCAGTGCTTATATAAGAATGAGTAATAGTTATATTAGTAGAAGAACCTGGATCTATACCATCAGTATTACGAGCATCTGCAGGAGTGTTTATTTTTACACCTCAAGCAGTAAAACCATTGACATTACCCATAGCTACATGAAAGTTAGGTGAATTCTTTAAGGAAATTTTATAAAGAGTAAAATTTTTTGAATTTCTTATTTCTATTAATCTAGGTACGTTCTGTGATTTATTTAATTTTTGAGCTTCACTTGCTAAATTTCACCAAGTTTTTTTAGTACCTTTTATTATAGAATTACCTTGACCATCTATAATTCCTTCCCCATATATACCACTATTTTCAGTATTTTTAATAGTTATAA